>NZ_JBHVAK010000002.1:0-28647 GCF_042667085.1 Nocardia sp. NPDC057353 | reverse complement strand
TCGGCGTGCGCGGGGGCCCTCCGTGGCTACGCTCCGCTCCCGCCTCCGGGCCTGACCCGCTCACGCGGCGACCTCCGGCTCCGGATCCGGCCGGTTCCAGGCCAGGATCATGGCGGGGGAGCAGCCGCCGATCATCAGCGCGGTGACGAGCCACAGCCCGCAGGCGTAGCCGAGCCCCGCGCTCAGCTTCTCGATCGAGGCCGCCGCGACCAGCACGAAGGCCGGGATCACGGCGACGCTCTGGGTGATGGTGAGCCCGATCGACCTGGCGGCGTCGCGCTCGGCGATCTCGTACTCGTCCAGCGCGAGCCGCGGCGCGTCGCCCTGCCTGCTCGGCACCACCTGCAGCGCCGTCCAGGTCGGCAGGAAGAGCAGCACCGGCGGGATCCAGAGCAGCGGCCCGATCTCCATGTTCACCGCGCAGACCGCGCCGACCGCGATCATCGCCGCGAAGATCGCGGCCAGCGCGAGCACGAGCGCGCGGCGGCGGGCGCGGGTGCGCCAGCCGGGCAGCCAGGCGCCGGTGCGCGCCTCGTTCCGCAGGAATCGCCGGGTCCGGTACTCCTGATAGTTCGCGAGCAGATCGGTCGCGGACATCTCACCCTCCTGTACGTCGATACATCTCGGCCGACAACGGCGTGAACTCGGTGCGGGAGAAGACCGCCTCCACCGGCAGCCCGAACACCTCGCAGATGCGCAGCGCCAGGTCCAGGCTCGGGTAGTGGTCGCCGCGCTCCAGCGCCCCGACGGTCTGCGGATTCACCTCGACGAGCTCGGCCAGCGCGGCCCGGCTCAGCGAGCGCTCGGCGCGCAGCACCGCGATGCGGTTGAAGATCGGACGGGTTTCCCCCCGTCGCACTGGGCTCATACATCGAAGTATTAGGAAAACCCAACGACTTGTCAAGAAAAAACGCCGCCACCCGAAGGTGGCGGCGCTCGCGCGGACAGCCTCAGATGAGCGGCTTCTCCCGCCGCATCCGCCTGCGCGCATCGGACATCAGTGCCAGGCTGCCGCCGTGCCGCAGCGGCCGCGGGATGAAGCGGTTGACGAACCCGACGGCGACGAAGAGGTGCTCGAACCGGCGCTGGTCGGCCGCGGTCCAGCGCAGCCCCAGCTGCTCGCGGAAGTACGGCGCGAGGAACCCGGTGGTGAGGAACTTCAGCAGCCCGCGGAACGGGATCCGCAGGTACCAGTGGATCATTCGCAGGTTGATCAGCACGTCCAGGTAGCTCCGGACGAAGTCGTCGAGCACCGCGTCCTGGCAGGCCCGCACCCAGTACTCGTCGAAGGCGGCGCGGGTCGGCGGCCACTGGTCCTCGGTGACCTGGAGCGTGGTGCCGAGCGTCGACGCGGTGGCGTAGAAGGCCTCGCGCTGCTCGTCGTTCATCCGGCCGTTGAGCAGCTGGTAGGTGTCCTCGAAGCCGACGAAGAGGCAGGCCGCGACCCACATCTGCAGCTTGCGGTCGAAGGCGTTGTACTTCACCGGGGCGCCCGGCTCCGAGCGCACCTGCCGGTGCGCCACGTTGATCGCCTCGCGCAGCGCGTTCCGCTCCTCCACGGTGCCGAGGATGGCGACCGCCAGGTACTGGGTGGTGGTGCGGGCCCGCTTCCACGGGTGCTTGAGCAGCGAACCGGACTCGACCCGGCTCTCCGCGACGCCGTACCCGACCCCCGGGTGCGCCATCTGCATCACCACGTTCGCCGCCGCCCCGGCGAACTGCCAGAAGTCGAGGGCGTCGGTGATCGCGAGCGGCCGCTTGGTGAACGGGCGGTGCGCGCCGTGGATGGGGATACGCGTCCGCTCCAGCGTGAGCACGCGGGCGGGCAGCGGTTCGGCGGCGGTCATCGGTCTCCTCCGGATCGGGTGCTCCGGTGTATGTTATCCGTGATTCGCACTCCTGAGAAGCCGAATACCCGGCGTTTTAGTGGTGTTTCAGAACATCGGCGCGGAATAAGTGTCGGCATGTTCTTTCCAGATCGGCGGACTCGTGCGTACTATCGCAGCGTTCCGCCGCGGCGGAGAACGGAAGGAGCGGTACGTGCTCGCGAGGCTCGACCGGTTGTTGAGTTACGAGATGAAGGTGTCCGAGTTCCTCGGCACGCTGATCATCCTCGGTATCCCCTACGGCGTCATCGGGGTCGTGTGGAGCATCACGCACACCGCGCACCTGCGGAGCATGCACGGCATCGACGTGATCGTCTCGTTCCTCGGATCGATCGTGTGCTGGCCGGTGCTGCTCTTCGCGAACGTGACGATGACGTGATGGCGCTGGTCTGGGTCATCGACATCGTCGTGATCCTGCTGAAGATCCTCGGTGGCCGGATCCGGGTGAACCCGGTGCTCCGGTTCGCCCTCTGGCTCGCCGTCCTCGCGGGCGCCGCGGCCGCCGTGCTGCTGCTCGGCATCGTGCTGGTGCTGCTGCAGCGCAGCCTGGCCGGGCAGGACCCGCTGCCCCTCCTTCCTCTCTAGTCACAGCGAACTACGCGAAACATCCAAGCCCGAGTCTCTCATGTCAACTGGCTGTTCTGGGTCCGCACCGGCGGAATCCGTATTAACATCCGCAGGGCTCCGGCAAGAAAGGCCAGCGTGACCATCACCCAGCGACCGGCCGGTCGTTCCGACCTGGATCGGGCACTCGACGATCTGCGCGGGCTGTGGCGCCGCCACCCGCAGCAGGCCCTGGAGACCCTGGGCAGGCAGGTGCTGCTGGGCCGGGACGCGCTGATCGGGCTCTTCGAGGCGATCATCCAGCGCCGCTTCCCGTACCAGGAGTTCATCAAGCAGTGCGCCTTCATGGTCGGCGTCTCCGCGGCGCCGACCGTGCTGGTCGCCATTCCGATCGCGGTGGTGGTCTCGATCCAGGTCGGCGCGCTCGTCAACCAGGTCGGCGCGACCACCTTCATCGGCGCGGTGGCCGGGCTCGGCATCATCAGACAGGGTGCACCGCTGGTGACCTCGCTGATGATCGCGGGCGCGGTGGGGTCGTCGATCTGCGCCGACCTCGGCTCGCGCACCATCCGCGAGGAGATCGACGCCATGAAGGTCATGGGCGTCGACCCGGTGCGCAGGCTGGTGGCGCCGCGGCTGGTGGCCGCGATCCTGGTGAGCATCCTGCTCTGCGGCTTCGTGGTCTTCGTCGGCTTCGCGACCGCCTACATGTTCAACGTCTACGCCCAGGACGGCACGCCCGGCTCCTTCATCGGCTCGTTCGCCTCCTTCGCGGTCGCCAACGACCTGATCGTGGCGCTGGTCAAGGCGGCGATCTTCGGGCTGCTCACCGCGATCATCGCCTGTGACATCGGGCTGCACACCAAGGGCGGCCCCGGCGGCGTCGCCAACTCGGTGAACTCCGCGGTGGTCACCTCGGCGCTGATGCTCTTCGCCACCAACGTGATCCTCACGCAGCTCTACAACACGCTCTTCCCGACGAAGGTGATCTGATGGGCAGCTCGTACACCCCGCCCGCGCTGCGGCCGCTGCGCCGCACCGGGCAGGTGCTCGCGGTGCCCTACCGGGCCAACATGCGGCTCGGGCACCACGCGGTGACCTTCTTCGAGGCGCTGGCGGCGATCCCGTTCGTGCTGCGGCACTACCGCAAGGAGGTGCTGCGGCTCACCGCCGACGTCGGCTGGGGCAACGGCTCGCTGGTCGTCGGCGGCGGCACCGTCGGGGTGGTGATCATCCTCTGCGCGTTCGGCGGGCTGACCGTCGGCATGGAGTCCTACAACGCGCTGAACCTGCTCACCATGGGCCCGCTCACCGGCGCCATCTCCGGCTTCGCCACCACGCGGGAGCTGGCCCCGATCCTGGCGACGCTGGCCTTCGCCATCCAGGCGGGCTGCCGGTTCACCGCGCAGCTCGGCTCCATGCGGATCTCCGAGGAGATCGACGCGCTGGAGTCCATCGCCATCCGGCCGCTGCCGTACCTGGTGACCACCAGGATGATCGCCGCGACGGTGACGATCATCCCGCTCTACACCGTCGGGCTGGCCACCGCCTACCTGGCGACCAAGCTCTCGGTGCTGTTCCTCGGCGGCACCTCGGCGGGCACCTACGATCACTACTTCTTCCAGTTCCTGATCGGCACCGACGTCTTCTTCTCGATCCTCAAGGTGATCATCTTCGTGCTGATCGCGACCTTCGTGCAGTGCTACTACGGCTACACCGCCACCGGCGGGCCGGAGGGCGTCGGGGTGGCCGCCGGGCAGGCGATCAAGATGGTGATCGTCCTCATGGTGTTCGCGAATCTTGTTCTGACACTCGCAATCTGGGGCATCGACCCCGGTTTCCGGATCTCCGGGTAAGGGGGCACGATGCTGCTCGATCCCAGCGGCCGCGGCCCCACCGCCGCCAAGCTCTCGATCGCCGGGCTGGCCCTGACGCTGGCCACGCTGCTCGTGCTGGGGCTGCTCGCGCTGCGCTACGAGGGGTACTTCGAGAAGAAGGTCCCGGTCACCGCGCTGCTCACCAGTACAGGGGACGGGCTGCCCGCCCGGGCCGACGTGAAGTTCCGCGGCATGGTGGTCGGCACCGTCGACGCCGTCGAGGTGGTGGCGCGCGGCCAGAGCCAGCGCGCCCAGATCCACCTGAAGCCGGAGATCGCGGGCACCATCCCGGCCGACGTCACCGCGCGGGTCATCCCGAACAACCTCTTCGGCGTGACCGCCATCGAACTGGTCGACCAGGACGGCAGCGCCGAGGGGCTGCGCTCCGGCGCCGTCATCCCGGAGGACACCGGCACGGCCACCGTGCAGCTGCAGACCACGCTCACCGTCCTGCGCGACGTGCTGGAGAACATCCAGCCGGAGAAGCTGGGCCGGGTGCTGGCCACGCTCTCCGCCGCGCTCGACCCCGCCGCCCGCGCCCCCGGCTCCACCATCGAGCGGCTGGACCGCTGGATGACCGAGGTGCACGCCATCCCCGAGATCGGCACGCTCCTCGGCGATCTCGGCCGGGCCACCACCGAGCTGAGCAAGTCGGCACCGGAGCTGGTCGGCGTGCTCGCCGAGTCGGTGACCACCGCCCGCACCCTGACCGAGCGCAGGGAGGGGCTGATCGAGCTGCTCGCCACGGCGGGCGGCGCG
Organism: Nocardia sp. NPDC057353; assembly: GCF_042667085.1. NCBI lineage: Bacteria > Bacillati > Actinomycetota > Actinomycetes > Mycobacteriales > Nocardiaceae > Nocardia > Nocardia sp. NPDC057353. Next base: position 23,561 of record NZ_JBHVAK010000002.1, on the reverse strand, counting down.
GTGGACTCGGTGAACGAGCTCTTCGCCCGCAACCCGGACTCCGCCAAGGAGCTGGTGCCGGGCCTCGCCGGGCTGTTCGGCAGCCTGGCGGGCGACGCCGACGCCATCCCGGCCGCGGTGAGCAACCTGAACTTCGCGCTGCAGCAGCTGGAGGGGGTGTTCAGCTTCGGGCCGAGCAAGCAGATGGTCTGGAAGATGGACGTCAGCTTCACGCCGTTCCAGCAGTACACCGCGGCGGACTGCCCCACCTACGGCGAGCTCGCCGGGCCGCGCTGCGGCGGGCCGACGGTGCCGCTGGTCGCCCCGGAGCAGGAGTACCCGGAGCAGATGCTGCCGCGCTGGCTCGATGCCGCCGGGCCCGCCCCGACCGCGGCGCCCGCCGTCGTCCCCGGCGCGCCCGCGTCCCAGCCGCTAATCCCCGGCCTTCCCGGGTTGCCCGCGATTCCCGGGCTGCCGTCCATCCCCGGCCTCTTCGGCTTCCCCGGTGCCCCGGCCCCCGGTTCCCCGACTCCCGGCGCTCCGGTGCCTGGTGCGCCGGTGCCCGGCGCTTCGACCCCGGGCACTCCCGCGCCGGGGGTGGAGCCCGCGCCCGCCGCGGCCGACGGCCTCGCGCCCGGCGCCGAGCAGCCCGGGGCGGAGACACCCGAGGGTGCGGCGCCCGGCGGGGCGCCCGTCGACGGGCAGGGCTTCGGCCCGGCCGCGGCGGGGCTCGAGCGCGCCGTTCCCGGTGCGCCGGGCACGGCCCAGCCGGTCGCCGGGACCGGCCCACTGCGGCTGCGCGGCGCCGCCGCGGTCGCGGCACTGGTCGGCGGCAAACCCACCGCCGCACAACTACTGCTGCTGACCCCGCTGCTCGCGGGCGGCTCGCTGGAAATCCACGACGGAGGTGCGGCGTGAAGTCCGCCAGGGCACTGGTCACGTTCAGCCTGTTCGCGGTGCTCGCCACCGTGCTCACCTACACCATCTGGTCGACGCTGCAGCGCTCGGTCTCCGGCGACACCGACGGCTACTCGGCGGTCTTCACCGACGTGCTCGGCGTCCGGGTCGGCGACGACGTCCGGGTGGCGGGCGTCCGGGTGGGCCGGGTCGACGAGATCGACTTCGTCGACGGCTACCGCGCCAAGATCGACTTCAGCATCCAGGACCGGCAGCACCTGACCACCACCACCAAGGCGCTGGTCCGCTACCAGAACCTGATCGGCCAGCGCTACATCGCGCTGATGCCGGGCAAGGAGGCGGGCGCCCCGCTGGAGCCGGGCGGCACCATCCCGGTCGAGCGCACCGAGCCGTCGTTCGACGTCTCGGCGCTGCTCTCCGGCTTCGAGCCGCTCTTCGAGGTGCTGCAGCCGGACCAGGTGAACTCGCTCTCCGAGACGATGATCCAGGCGCTGCAGGGCGACGGGGTCTCGCTGAGCGCGCTGGTCACCCAGGCCGCCGAGCTGGCGAGCACCTTCGGCGAGCGGGACGAGCTGCTGGCGGCGGTGATCTCCAACCTGAGCAGCGTGATGGCGGGCCTTGCCAACCGCACCGAGGAGCTGGAGACGCTGATCACCCAGGCCAGGGCGCTGATGGACGCGCTCTACGCGCAGGGCGAGAACCTGAAGAGCTCGGTCGAGACCGTCGCGCGCTCCACGGACTCGCTGGTGAACCTGGTCGGCATGGTGCAGCCCGACCTGGCCCGCGCCCAGGACACCGCCACCACCGGCGTCGCGCTGCTGCTGCTCAACGGCGCCTCGCTGGACCGGGCCGCGGTCGAGCTGCCCGACTTCCTGAACGGCCTCGCGCGCTTCTCCAGCTACGGCGCGTACGGCAATGCCTACATCTGCCGCCTCGACGTCTCGCTGTGGGGCGTGCTGCTCCCGCCGGGGCTGGTCTCGCAGGTCGGCGGCGAATCACAATCGGAGGTGTGCCGATGAGGCTGCCGCGTTATCGGGACAACCGCTTCCTCTGGCTCGGCTTCGCCGCGGCCGCGGCGGTGGCGCTGCTGCTGATCGGCTCCAGCGTGATCTCCCGCGCCCAGCTGGGCAGCAAGACCGTCGAGGTGGAGTTCGCCCAGGCCGCCGGGTTGCGGCCGGGCGCGACCGTCGACATCTCCGGCATCCAGGTCGGCGAGGTGCAGAAGGTCAGGCTGGAGGGGCAGAAGGTGGTGGCGGTGCTCCGCGTCCGCCGCGACATCGACTTCGGCCCGGACGCCAAGGCCGCCATCGAGATGTCCACCATCCTCGGCAGGCTGCACATCGACCTGACGCCGGGTGACGGCAAGGGGCTGCCCGACGACCGGATCCCGCTGAGCAACACCGTCGTTCCGTACAACCTGGCCAAGGTGATCCAGGACTCCCGCTACACCGCCTCCTTCGAGCGGCTGGAGCGGATCGACCCGGACAAGCTGCGCGAGGCGCTGAACGTGCTCACCGAGCAGATGGGCGAGTCGCCGGAGCTCACCGTCGCCGCGCTGGACAGCATCGGCTCGCTGGCCAAGGTGATCAACAGCCGCCGCGACGAGGTGGACACCCTGCTCAAGAGCATGGACCAGGTCTCGCAGCTGGTGGCCGACAACCGCAACAGCGTGCTGGTGCTGCTCACCAGGGGCGAGGCCATCGGCAACGCGGTGGCGCTGCGGCAGGACCTGCTGCGGCAACTACTCGACAACGTGGCGGCGCTCTCCGCGCTGCTGCAGGAGATGGGTGTGGAGAACAACGGCCAGTTCGGCCCGCTGATCGAGAACCTGAACACGATGACCGAGGGGCTGGAGAAGAACCGGGACAACCTGGACCGGCTCTACGAGATCATGCCGGTGGGGTTGCGCCAGTTCAACAACGTGCTCGGCAACGGGCCCTACGGCGACGTCTGGGCGCCGTGGCTGCTGCCGGACAACTGGCTCTGCTCCGCCCAGCTCACCCCGGGGTGCAACTGATGAAGACGACGACGCGCGTGCGCGTTCCGCGATTCGCCCGGCTGGCCGCGCTGGCCGTCGCCGCGCTGACGGCGGCGGGCTGCTCGCTGCTGCCGGACACCGTGAGCAGGCTGCCCGGGCAGTACCTCGGCGACCGGATCAAGGTCAGCGCCGACTTCGAGAACGTGGCCGGGCTGTACGCGGGCAACGAGGTCGCCGTGCTGGGCGTCCCGGTCGGGCAGGTGGACACCGTCACCCCGCGCGGCTCCTACGTCGAGGTCACCATGTCCTTCGACGCCGGGGTGCAGGTGCCCGCCGACGCCATGGCGGCGCTCATCTCGCCGCAGCTCATCACCAACCGGCACGTCGAGCTGGCCCCCGCCTACAGCGGGGAGGGCCCGACGCTGGCCGACGGCGACCACATCCCGATCGCCCGCACCAGGGTCCCGGTCGAGCTCGACCGCATCCTGGAGAACTTCGACGAGCTCGGCGCCGCGCTCAAGGGCGACAGCGAGGACGGCCCGCTGGCCAGCCGGGTGCTCTTCCCGCTGCTGGAGGGCAACGGCGACCGGCTCGCCGAGACGCTCGACGCGCTCAGCTCGGCCTTCGAGGTGACGCTGGCCAACAAGGACCAGATCGCCACCACCATCGCCAAGCTGCAGGAGATCACCCAGGTGATCGCCGAGAACGACTCCACCGTGCGCGATTTCAGCGGCAGGCTCACCGAGCTGGTCGCGCTGCTCGGCGACCAGGCGCCCGGGTTGCAGGCCGTGCTCACCCAGCTGAACGACTTCGTCACCAACACCGCGACGGTGGTGGGGGACCACGAGGACCAGCTGGCCGGGGCGATCAGCCGCTTCGTCGAGATCGCCGCCCAGATGCGGGCCAATGCCCGCAACCTGACCGAGGTCGTCGACGTGGGTCCGCTGCTCTTCCAGAACATCTCCAACTCGGTGAGCCGGGAGCACCGCGCGCTGCGGCTGCACGGCCTGCTGGACAAGGCGGCGCTCGACAGCGAACAGCTCAACCTCTTCTGCGAGCGGGTGCAGATGCGGCTCGAGGGCTGCCGCACCGGCAAGCTGCAGGACATGGGGCCGGACTTCGGGCTCACCGCCGCACTGCTCGGACTGACGAAATGAGGCGGCCCATGCTCCGCGCCGCGGCCTGCGCCACCGTGCTCGGCTTCGCGCTCACCGGCTGCTCCGTCACGGTGGACGACGTCCCCATGCCGGAGCCGGGCATCGGCGGCCCCGGCTACACCATCCGCGCCGCCTTCCAGGACGCGCTGAACCTGCCGAACCGCGCGCACGTGCGGATCGGCGGCACCGATATCGGCGTGGTCAGCGGGATCCAGACCACGAACTTCATCGCCGAGGTGACGATGGAGATCCGCGAGGACATCAAGCTGCCCGCCGGCACCACCGCGGAGCTGCGCCAGGGCACCCCGCTCGGCGACATCTACGTGGCCATGACGCTGCCCGAGGCCGACACCGGCACCGGGCTGCTCGAGGCGGGCGACATCATCCCGCTGGAGCGCACCGCGGCGGGCGCCTCGGTGGAGGAGCTCATGCTCTCGGTGGCCATGCTGCTCAACGGCGGCGGGCTGAACCAGGCCGCGGAGATCACCGCGCAGATGAACTCCATGTTCGGCGGCCGGGCCCCGCAGCTGGCGCACCTGATCACCGAGATGACCGCGGTGATCGCGGCGCTGAACGCCCGCACCGCCGACATCGACGGGCTGCTCAACGGCGTCAACGCGCTCACCGGCGAGCTGGCCGCGCGCAAGGCCGAGCTCGGCGCGGCCGCGGACACCTTCCCGGACCTGCTCGGCCTGGTCGCCGAGAACAACCGGGACATCACCGGGCTGATCGACAAGGTCGCGGTCACCATGGCCGCGCTCGGCGACTTCTCGCAGACCAGCGGGCAGGACTTCGTCAGCCTCTTCGACAGCATCCAGCGGCTGATGACCGGCTTCACCCAGACCGGGGACGAGCTGAACCAGATGCTGGAGGGGCTGCACACCATCTACCCCTCGCTGATGACCTCCATCGAGGGGCCGACGCTCGCGGTCGCGGCGACCGTCTCCTACCTCAGCGTGGGTGCGCTCACCGACCCCACCGGCAGCAGGCTGCCGGACGGCACCGACATCCCGGCCTTCATCGGCAGCCTGACCCAGGTGCTCGAGCGGGTCATGAACAAGCTGCAGGGCACGCCCGCGCCGCTGGAGGGTCCGCGATGAACATCCCGCTGTGGAACTGGCTGGTACGCAACCGGATCGCGATCGCCAACCTGGGGCTGGTGGTGGTGCTGATCTTCGGCGGCGGCTACCTCGCGATCGCCATCATGCGGCTCGACCTGCTCCCGGACCGCACCTACGCGGTCACCGTGCAGCTGCGCAACTCCGGCGGGCTGGCGGCGAACAACGACGTCACCTTCCGGGGCAGCCGGGTCGGCAAGGTCTCCGAGGTCCGGGTCGAGGGGGACGGCATCGCCGCGGTGGCCGAGATCCAGTCCAGCGTGCGGATTCCGGTGGGCGGCACCGTCGCCGTCGGCAGGCTCTCCGCCGCGGGCGAGCAGTACCTCGATTTCCGCCCGGACACCGAGGGCGGGCCCTACCTGGCCGACGGCGCGCTGGTCGACGTCTCGCGGACCGAGACGCCGGTGCCGGTGCAGTCGCTGCTGGTGAACCTGAGCGGGCTGATCGGCAGCCTGAACCCGGAGCGGCTCACGGTCATCGTGAACGAGCTGGACAGCGCGCTGCGCGGCGGCCCGGACCGGCTGCGCAACATGATCTCCGGGATCAGCCAGGCGCTGGCCGGGCTGGATGGCATGCTCCCGCAGACCCAGCAGCTCATCCGCAATCTCCAGGTGATCGCCGACACCACCTCGCTCGCCCAGCCCGACCTCACCACCCTGACCACCGGCGCGGGCGCGCTCTTCCGCCAGCTCACCGCCGCCGACCAGGAGGTCAAGGACTTCCTGGACCTGGCGCCGGGGCAGCTCGCCACGCTCGGCGGGTTCATCGAGGACACCCAGGACCCGATCACCAACCTGGTGACCAACTTCGTCGCCATCACCAGGGCCGCCAAGCTGCGCGCGCCCGCCATCGCCGCGCTCTTCCCCGCGCTCCGCGAAGGCAGTGAGGCGCTGGGGATCCCGGCGCACGACGGCGCCTTCCACACCCTCGTCGACCCGTGGCCGCGGCCCACCTGCGACTACAACACCATTCCTGTGGTGCCGACGCTCAGCACCGATGACACCAGGGTGCGGCTCTACAACTACTGTGTCACCGACAACCCCGCGCTGCAGGTGCGCGGATCGGCCAACGCGCCGCGCCCCAACGTCCCGGACAACGGCTCCGGCCCGCCGCCCGGCGTCACCGGCGACGAACTCTCCCGACCCATCCCCGGCAGATAGGACCCTCCCGCTCATGAGCGACCCGACCGACAAGGACACCGCCCCCGCCGGAGGCGGGGACTCGGCCGCCGACGCGAAGCCGGCTGCCGCAGCCGAGTCGGCCGCCGCCGAACCCGCTCCCGCCGAGAAGTCGGCTGCCGCTGAGAAGCCGGCGGTTGCCGCGGAGCCGGCTGCCGCTGGGGACTCGGCCGCCGCGGAGCCGGCTGCGGGCGAGAAGCCCGCTACCGGCGACAAGGCGTCCGCCGCCGCGATGCCTGCGGCAGGCGCAGCCGCCGCGGCGAGCGGCGAACTCGCCAAATCTTCTCCTGCCGAGGCCGCAGGCGAGTCGTCCGCGTCGGAAACCCCGGCTTCCGGGCGGAAGATCTCCCGCCCGGTGCTCGCCCTCGCCGCGACCGCGGCGGTAGCGGTAGCCGCCATCGCCACCTCGATCACCCTGTTCGTCCAGAACCAGAACCAGACCGCCCTGGAGGACGCCAGGGCCGAGGCACAGCAGGCCGCCTGCACCTACGCCCCGGTCCTGGCCGAGTACGACGCCAAGAACCTGGACGCCTACTTCCAGGGCGTCCTGGACGGCGCCACCGGCGACTGGAAGGAGCAGTTCGAAGACACCAGCACCGAACTGCGCGACGTGCTCTCCAAGGGCGAGGTGATCTCCAAGGCCGACGACGTGCAGTGCGCGATCAAGACCGCCGACGAGACCTCCGCCGAGGCCATCGTGGTGATCGGCCAGACCATCACCTCGCTCGGCACCCAGGGCAAGCCTGCCCCCGGCCAGCTCTCCATGGTCATGCGGCTGCAGAAGATCGACGGCCGCTGGCTGGTGAACAACGTCAACTCACCGCTGGCGCCGAATCAGCCCTGACCCTCGGCGGCCGAGCCGAGCAGGATCACCCGCATCAGGTGCACCACCCGTGCCCTGGTGCACTCCGGGTGATCTGGCCCCATCCACTGCCCGAGGTCGACCACCAGCGCCAGCGCCGCGTGCACCAGCACCCGCGCCTGCGCCGCGCTCAGCCCCGAGCGCACCGCGGTCACCAGCTTCGCCCACTCCTCGACATTGAGCCGCTGGATATTGCGCAGCGTGGTGCGGTCGGCGGCGGGCACGTTGCCGATCTCGGCGTAGTAGACGAAGGTCAGCTCGCGCTCCGCGAACGACCCGGCCACGTACAGCTCGATCAGCTCGGTGAGCGCGGCCCCCGGCCCCTCGGTGCCCGCGATGGCGGGCCCGATCGCCGCCGAGACCCGGTCCGCCGCGCGGCGGAAGGCGGCGGCGAGCAGGTCGCCCTTGCTGCGGTAGAAGCGGTAGACCGCGGAGGAGGCGGGCAGCCCGGCGGCGGCCGCGATGTCCTCCACGCTCACGGCCGGGTAGCCGCGGACGTGGAAGAGCTCCACCGCCTTCTGCAGCACCACCTCGTGCGTGAAGGTGGCCGCGGGCGGGGGCGGCGTGCGCTCCTCGGCCCCGGTCACGGCGGGCAGCGCGCAGCCCGCGATGTCCCGGCAGGCACCGGCCAGCAGCGCGGTGAGCGGCCGGGTCGGCACCGCGACCCGGTGGTCGGAGATGCTGCCGATCACGCTCATCACCGCGGCGGTGAGCACCGCGCGCTCCGCGCCGGGCAGCGCGGGCCGCAGCTCCGCGATCCTGGCCCGAATGGCGGAATCGGTCGCCGCCATCTGGGCGATCAGGATGCGCCGATCGTCCTCCTCGAGGTAGCGGTGCTGCCAGCGGAGCAGCGCGCCGCGCCGCCGGTTGGTGATGGAGACCGCGAGCAGCGCCTCGAACACGTGCTCGCAGCGCCGCTCCGCGTCCCACTCCGCCGACTCCGGCGGGAGCCGCACCGCCTCCGCGCTGATCCCGCTGAGCCGCAGCGCCTCCTGCCGGAAGAGCGCGTACTTGCTCGGGTAGTGCCGATACAGCGCGGTGGAAGTGATGTCCAGCCGGGTGGCGATCTCCTCCATACTCACCCCGTGGTACCCGTGCGTGCCGAACGCCTCCGCGGAGACGTTCGCGATCTGTGCCCGGCGATCCGCGGGCCTGCGCCGCACCGGCCGGTCCTCCGGTGGGTCGTCTGCTCGCGTGGAGCGCCGGTTACCAGCAGCCATACCGGGGAGACTATCGGAGAACGGGGCCGTCCACGGCACTGTCGTATTGCTCGTGACCGGAATGAACCGGAGATCACACAGAGCCGAACTGATCAGGACATAGGTCCAACAGTGATATCCGAATTTTGCGTAACTTATCCGTCCTGGGGAGCGATAGAACATGTCGTCGCCGGGGTGCCCACCGGTCGGTTCCGCACGGCTCCGTAGGCTGGCTCCCCGTGTCCGATACTCCTACCGATGCAGGCGACCCGAACTACCTCGTCGGGCTCGACCTGAACGGGCGACGCGTCGTCGTGGTCGGCGGCGGGTCGGTGGCCCAGCGCAGGCTGGGGCTGCTCATCGCCTCCGGGGCCGAGGTGCACGTCGTCAGCCGCGCGGTCACCCCGGCCGTCGAGGGGATGGCGGGCGCCGGGCAGCTCACCCTGGAGCTGCGCGACTACGCCGACGGCGACCTGGACGGCGCCTGGTACGCCATCGCCTGCACCGACGAGCCGGAGACCAACGCCGCCATCGTGGCCGAGGCCACCCGGCGCCGGATCTTCTGCGTGCGCGCGGACGTCGCGCGGCTCGGCACCGCCGTCACCCCCGCCACCGCCCGCTACGACGGGCTCAGCCTCGGCGTGCTGGCGGGCGGCGCGCACCGGCGCTCGGCCGCGGTGCGCAGCGCGCTGCTGGAGGCGCTGCAGTCCGGGGTCGTCACCGACGACTCCGACCCGGTGGTGCCCGGTGTGGCGCTGGTCGGCGGCGGCCCCGGCGACCCCGACCTGATCACCGTGCGCGGCCGCAGGCTGCTCGCCAGGGCCGACCTGGTGGTCGCGGACCGGCTCGCCCCGCCGGAGCTGCTCGCCGAGCTCGGCCCCGAGGTCGAGGTGATCGACGCCGCCAAGATCCCGTACGGCCGCTCCATGGCGCAGGAGGCGATCAACCAAGCCCTGGTCGACGGCGCCAAGGCGGGCAAGTTCGTGGTCCGGCTCAAGGGCGGCGACCCGTACGTCTTCGGCCGCGGCTACGAGGAGCTGGAGGCCTGCGTCGAGGCCGGGGTCGCGGTGACGGTGGTGCCCGGCATCACCAGCCCGATCTCGGTCCCCGGTGCCGCGGGCATCCCGGTGACGCACCGCGGCGTCACCCACGAGTTCGTCGTGGTGAGCGGCCACGTGGCGCCGGACCACCCGGACTCGCTGGTCGACTGGCCCGCGCTGGCCAGGCTGCGCGGCACGCTGGTGCTCATGATGGCGGTCGAGCGGCTGGACCGCTTCGCCGCCGCGCTGCTGGCCGGCGGGCGCGCCGCGGACACCCCCGCCGCGGTCATCCAGGAGGGCACGCTGCGCACCCAGCGGGTGCTCCGCGCCGACCTCGGCACCGTCGCCGAGCGAGTCAAGGCGGAGGGGATCCGGCCCCCCGCGATTGTCGTCATCGGCCCGACGGCGGGGTTCGACTCCGCCCCGGAGTGAGCGCCGCCCTGCCCCCGGTTCCACGGCCTTCCGCGCAGGGAGACCCGGGTGCCGCGGCCCGGGCGGGCGGGGCTCCGCGGTGCGCTGCCCGACCCCGGGCCGCGCGGTGTCTGTGACGCGATGACCTACAGTGGCCGGGTGCTGAGCGATCCAGCGGTGTCCCCGCACTACCCGGTGACCGGGCGGGCCTTCGGCCTCGCCATCCTGGTACTGAGCGGTCTGCAGCTCATGGTGGTGCTGGACGGCACGGTCGTCATCTTCGCGCTACCGCGGCTGCAGGAGGAGATGGGGCTCTCCAGCGCGGGCAGCGCCTGGACCGTCACCTCCTACGGCCTGACCTTCGCCGGGCTGATGCTGCTCGGCGGCCGTCTGGGTGACTCCTTCGGCCGCAAGCGCATGCTGATCAGCGGCGTCGCCGTCTTCACCTTCGCCTCGCTGCTCTGCGGCCTCGCGCAGGCCGAGTGGATGCTGCTCGCCGCGCGCGCCCTCCAGGGCGCGGGTGCGGCGATCGCGGCGCCGACCGCGTTCGCCCTGGTCGCCACCACTTTTGCTCCCGGCAAGGCGCGCAACCAGGCGGTCGCGATCCTCGGCTCGATGGTCGGCGTCGGCTCGGTCGGCGGCCTGGTGGTGGGCGGCGCGCTCACCGAGGTCTCCTGGCGCTGGATCTTCCTGATCAACGTGCCGATCGGCGCGCTCATCATCGCGGGCGCGATCGCCACCCTCTCCGACACCGCGCACCAGCGCACCACGCTGGACGTGCGCGGCGCGCTGCTCGGCACCATCGCCTGCGCCGCCATCGTCTTCGGCGCCACCGAGGGGCCGCAGCTCGGCTGGGACAGCCCCTGGATCATCGGGGCGCTGGTCGGCGGGCTGCTGCTGCTGATCGTCTTCGTCCTGCTGGAGCGCCGCGTCGATTCCCCGCTGCTGCCCTGGTCGCTGTTCGACCGGCGCGACCGGGTCGCCACCTTCCTGCTCATCTTCCTGGCGGGCGGCATGCTCGGCGCGATGACGTTCTTCGTCGCCCAGTTCCTGCAGAACGTGCTCGGCTACAGCCCGCTCACCGCCGGCCTCGCCGCCATTCCGTTCACCGTCGGCATCGGCATCGGCGGCGCGCTGGCCTCCAAGCTCGCGCTCTTCGTCGCCCCGCGCTGGCTGCTCCTGGTCGCCAGCGCCGTCCTCGCCTGCGGCCTCGCCTTCGCCTCCACCCTGAAGGGCGACGTCGACTACTTCACCGTCCTGCTCCCACTGCTCATCGTGATCGGCTTCGGCGTCGGCGTCGCCATGGTGCTGGCCCCCATCTGCGTCCTCGTCGGGGTCCCCGCCTCCGACATCGGCCCGCTCGCCGCCGTCGGCCAGATGTTCATGAACCTCGCCACCCCCATCGCCATCGGCCTCTTCAGCCCGATCGCCGCCTCCCGCACCCTCGCCGTCGGCGGCGTCGTCGGCGTCCCCGCCGCCGACATGACCGAGCTCGAGATCGAAGCGCTCGGCAACGGCTACACCCTGGTCCTCTTCTGCTGCGCCCTCCTGGCCCTGCTCATCGGCGCCGTCGCGCTGACGCTGCGGTACACGCCCGCGCAGCTCGCCGAGGCGCAGCATGCGGAGAAGGAAGCGCAGCAGGGGTGAATGGCTCTTCGGGAGGCGGCGGGAGAGCCACGGACGACCGCTTCGCCAATCGGCTCACGTAGTTCAACTCCGCGGCGGTCGCGGCTCTCTGCGAGGTCGGCTTTCGGTCGACTCGGAATGAGATTCCGACTCGAATTCGCGGAGCTCGAGGGCGAGATCGAGAGAGAAGCCTCTCAGCGGGAGCGGATCGCCCGAGACGCCCATGCACAGCCCCGCGCCGACGAGATCGACGTGTTGCAGGTACAGCACGGTCGCGGTGGCAGCGTTTCGGAATTGTTCTTTCTCCGCCGGCCATCCACCCGACTTCCAGATCGTACTGCCCACAGAACCAACTCGGGGCGCCCCAGTTCACTGTGGCGAGATCGAGGAACCGACGGAAGCCGACGGAATCGAGGCGGCCGACGGAGATCGACAGATAGGCGGACGGCGGATTGTCGTACGGCGTCATCTCGTCGGCGATGTAGCTGAGTCCCGTACCAGGAATCTCGATCTCACCGCCGGAGCGTCCCCGCCATCCCAGCCGATCGAGCACCTGCTCGAAATCGCTTTTCTGGAAGGCAGCGTAGTGCGCGTCCCGGAGGGCGGCCAGGACGAGGGTAAAGTCGGCGTCGGTCATCGTGCTCACGGACAGCAAGGTAGCGCGCGCTCCACCGAAACGTTGTGCCACAGGGCTTTTGGACGAGGCGCGCCGACGATCAGCAGACCCCGATTCTTCGGAAGTATCGAAGAATTCGCGCTCGGTCCGGCAAACGGTGAAGCGAGAGGGACCCGGGAGCTTGGCCTGCTCCCGGGCCCCGGGAATGAGTCGCCCCGTGCCTGCGCCGACCCCTGCGGCCGGATCATGGTGACTGCGACGTGCCCTTCCGTTGGACCACCTCGGTAGGAGAGCACCGAGGACCGGATTCGAACCGGCACCCCGCCGCCGTGCGTCCGGGCCGCGCGGCCGGAACAAGGGCGACGAATACTCGTGCTGGAGCGAGAGTCTGAGCTTGATGAGTTCAGGCTGATCGATCAGCGTGAGTTTGCCGCGCTCGGGGAGCGCATCCCCCCGCTCGCGACGGGGGAGTTCGTGGGTCAGCGGAACAGGTAGCGGAAGACCGCGTCACCGGTGCGGCGGTCCGCCACCTCGGTGCCATTGGCCTCCTCGCGTGCGAACTGCACCGCCTCGCGCAGCGTCTCGACCCGCTGCACCAGCTCGTTCACCCGCCGCGCGGGCAGCGCGCCGGAGAACTTCACCGTGGTCCAGTAGCCGACCGCGATGTCCTCGTAGTACACCTCGACCTGCGCCGGGTGCTTCTCCGTCGCCTCCGCCTTGACGTGGTTGCGCGGCACCTTCCGCGTGCGGATGGTGCGCACCGCGTCGGTGCGCCAGGTGTCGGTGGAGTCGTCGAAGGACCAGGACTCGGCGGCGTCGAGCACCGGGAGCGCCTTGACGAACTGGTGCAGCTCGGCCAGCTGCTTCTCCAGGAAGAGCAGGTAGGAGACCGGCACCCGGGCCAGCAGCACCTCGCCGTCGACGGTGACGTCGGCGGTGGCCGCGCAGTTCGCCCAGTCCTTGGTCGCGGTGACGTCGAAGAGCCGGGTGAGCGTGGCCGCGGTGCGGCGCAGCACCTCCTCGGAGGTGACCTGCACGCGGGTGGACTCGGCCGGAAGCTGCTCGCCCTCCTCGTCCTTCGGCTGGTACGTGCGGGCGATACCGGCGAGCAGCGCCTGCTTCTGCAGCAGTGCCCGCGCCTCGGCCAGCTCGCGCGCCGAACCGCTCTTCACGCCCTTCTCGACGGCGATGATCTGATTGAGCTTCGTCATGGTCCACCTCCCCGATTCGTTGCCACACAACGTCTTTCGCCCCCCGGTGCGGAGACGACCCTACGGGAGCGGCGGACGCTCGCGCGAGTGATTTTTCAGGTGAGGACGAGGAGTTCGGTGGGGGAGGCGATCTCGACCCGCAGCCCGGCCTTGGCGGCGATCCGGCCGACCCCGCGCACATCCGACGGGTCGGCGCGGGTGAGCACGAGGGCGCGGGCGAGCAGCCCCTTGTGGTGCTTGTTGAAGTGGCTCACCACGGTCCGGCTGCCGTCCGGCTGCTCGGTGAGCACGGTGGCGGTGACGGCACCCGGCACCGGGCCGAGCGCCTGGTAGCTGCCGGAGCGCAGGTCGACCACGAGCCCGCCCGCGGCCTCGGCGAGCAGCGCGGGGGTGAGCGCGTCCTTCCAGAGCGCGGGCAGGGTGGGCAGCCCGGGCAGGCGGGTGCCGCCGGAGAGGCGGTAGGCGGGGATGGGGTCGCCCGCCCTGACCACGCCGAAGAGCGCGGAGCCGACGGCGAGCCGGTGCAGCGCCTTGGCCTTCTGCGCGCGGGTGAAGGAGCGGGCGTCGAGGGCGTCGTAGAGCACGCCGGTGTAGCGCTCCAGCGCGGGGCGGGTGGGGGAGGTGCGGAGCGCGGCGTTGCGGGCGATCTCCGCCTCCGCCGACTTGCCGAGCCCGAGCACCGCGGCGGCCGCGGCCGGGTCGGCGGCCAGCTTCTCCACCGCGTCCAGCAGCTGCGCCCGGACCGGGTTCAGGGCGGGCAGGGAGAGCGCGGCGAGGTCGAGCGGGCCGCCGCGGCCGCCGTCGGACTTGGTTTCGGAGGGAGGCAGCAGGACCAGCACGAGCGCCAACGGTAGTTCAGGGGGAAATGCCCGCGCCGCCGACCACCGGATGAGGAGCCTGCGCCGCCTGCCGGTGTCGGACATCGGCGTCCGACCCGCCGAGCGGCGCCTCGGCTCGCCGCGGGCGGTCGGAGTGGCGGACGGGCAGTGCCCGCCGGCCCGTCAGAGAGCCGCGGCGAGTCCGCCGGCGACGGCGAGCAGGACGACCGCGGCCAGGACGACCCACGCCCAGGCCGGGAACGCGGTCCGCGTCGGGGCGGCGACCGGGTCGGGGGCGGCCGCGGGCAGCTGCGCGGGGAGCGGCCGGGTGAAGGGGGCGGTGGGCGGTCCCTGCGGCGTCGGATCGGTCACGTGCTCCCCTGGATCGTTCTGTCGCACGCCTTGATCGGCGCGCTGGATGGAGGGTACGCCGTCGGCGCCGGGGACGGGGGGGTGGAGGCCGGCGGCACCCCCGGTCAGCGCCGGACCAGCACGGACTACCCTGTCCAACCGTGATCACCCGCCTCTCCCGCCTCTTCCTGCGTACCCTGCGCGACGACCCGGCCGATGCCGAGGTGCCCAGCCACAAACTGCTCGTGCGCGCGGGCTACGTCCGCCGGATCGCGCCGGGCGTGTACTCGTGGCTACCGCTGGGGCTGAAGGTGCTGCGCCGGGTCGAGGACGTGGTGCGCGAGGAGATGAATGCCATCGGCGCGCAGGAGATCTCGCTGCCCGCGCTGCTGCCGCGCGAGCCCTACGAGGCGACCAAGCGGTGGACGGAATACGGCGACGCGCTCTTCCGGCTGCGCGACCGCAAGGGGGCGGACTACCTGCTCGGCCCGACGCACGAGGAGCTCTTCGCGCTCACCGTGAAGGGTGAGTACAACTCGTACAAGGACCTGCCGGTCACGCTGTACCAGATCCAGACCAAGTACCGGGACGAGGAGCGGCCGCGCGCGGGCATCCTGCGCGGACGCGAGTTCGTGATGAAGGACTCGTACTCGTTCGACCTGGACGAGGCGGGGCTGAAGGCCAGCTACGCGGCGCACCGCGAGGCGTATCAGCGGATCTTCGAGCGGCTCGGGGTGAAGTACGCCATCGTGGCGGCCACCTCGGGGGCGATGGGGGGCAGCGCCTCGGAGGAGTTCCTGGCCGAGAGCGAGGTCGGCGAGGACACCTACGTGCGCTCGGAGTCGGGGTACGCGGCGAACGTCGAGGCCGTGGTGACGCCCGCGCCCGCACCGCTGCCGACCGAGGGGCTGCCGGAGGCGGTCGAGCACGACACCCCGGACACCCCGACCATCGCGGCGCTGGTGGAGTGGGCGAACAACGCGGGGATCGGCGCGGTGACCGCGGCCGACACGCTCAAGAACGTCATGGTCAAGCTGCGGCACCCGGACGGGAAGACCGAGATCGTCGGCATCGGCGTCCCCGGCGACCGCGAGGTGGACGCCAAGCGGCTCGGCGCCGCACTGGAGCCCGCCGAGTTCGAGCTGCTCGACGAGGTCGACTTCGCCGCGAACCCGTTCCTGGTGAAGGGGTACATCGGGCCGCGCGGGTTGCAGCGCAACGGGATCCGGTACCTGGTCGACCCGCGGGTCGGCACCGGCACCAGCTGGATCACCGGGGCGGACGCGCCGGGCAAGCACGTGGTCGGGCTGGTTGCCGGGCGTGACTTCACGCCGGACGGGACCATCGAGGCGGCCGAGGTGCGCGACGGGGATCCCGCGCCGGACGGGCGCGGCACGCTGGTCACCGCGCGGGGCATCGAGATCGGGCACATCTTCCAGCTCGGCTACAAGTACACCGACGCGTTCGAGGTGGACGTGCTCGGGGAGAACGGCAAGCCGGTGCGGCTGGTCATGGGGTCGTACGGGGTCGGCGTCTCGCGCATGGTCGCGGTGATCGCCGAGCAGCAGCACGACGAGAAGGGGCTGCGCTGGCCTGCCGCCGTCGCGCCGTACGACGTGCACGTGGTGATCGCCAACAAGGACGGGGCCGCGCGGGACGGGGCCGAGGAGGTCGTGGCCGGGCTGGATGCCGCCGGACTCGAGGTGCTCTTCGACGACCGCACCGCCTCGCCCGGCGTCAAGTTCAAGGACGCCGAGCTGCTCGGCATGCCGCTGGTGCTGGTCATCGGCCGCGGCTGGGCGCAGGGCGTCGTCGAGCTGCGCGACCGGTTCAGCGGGGAGTCCGAGGAGATCCCGGCCGCCGAGGCCGTGGCGGCCGTCGTCGCGCGCGTGCGCGGCTGACAGCCGCTGCACGCGGGCGGCAGCGCCCCCGGTGCGCACGGGCTGCGCAGCGCCGAGTCCTGCGAACCTCTGCGCTCGGCCGGGCGGCGCCCTGCGGGCGCGGCCCCGATCGGTCACCACGGGATGCGGCGGACCGCGCCGGATGTCCCGGGACATGCGCGGCGTCGGCTGCCTCGGCTCGTGGTGCGGCCGCCGCGTCAGACCGTGCCGGGGAAGGCGGTCGTCGGCGGCTCGACGCCGAGAATGCCCTGCCAGGTGGCCAAGCGGAGCGCGGCCTCGGTGAGCGCCTCCACGCCGGTGGCGCGCAGCTCGGGGGTCGTCCCCTTCTCGACCACCGAGCGCCAGGCCACGGCGGTGTCGGTCTCGACGGTGACCGCGAGCCGCGCCGCCGCCACCGGGTCGGTGACCGGGAACGGCGCGGTGTAGGCGGCGCTCGGCGCGGGCGGGGTGACCCCGCTCGCGGCGAGCGCGTCGACGGTGGCGTCCCGGCGGGCGCGGTGCGCGGCGGCGTGCTCGGCGAAGACCGTGTACCGCTCGTCGGCGGCGTACGCGGCGATGATCCCGTAGGCGTAGACGGCACCGTACTCGGCCGCGAGCGCGGTGCTCAGCGCCTCCTGGTCCGGTGTCATGCGAGCAGTACCTCCGCGTGCGCGGCGCAGGCCGCGCTGATCGAGGCGAGCAGCCCGGCGCGGTACCCGGTCTGGGTGCGCGCCAGGTCGGCCGCCGAACGCCGGGAACGGGTGAGCCGGTCGCGCAGCTGCTGCAGCGTCGGCGGCGCGGCGCTGCCGCCGGTCGCGCCGGTGATCGGGTCGACGGTGGGCTCGGCGGGCAGCGCGGCGCGGGTGCGGTGCACCGGGGTGCTGCCGTCGCCGTAGCTGCCGATGACCCTCGCGATCTCGGCGCGCAGCGCGTCGGCGTGCGCGGTGCGCTCGGCCGCCACCGTCGCCAGTGCCCGCGCGCGGGCGGGTTCGGTGGCCGCCATGGCGGTGGCCGCGGCCGCGTCGACGCGGGCCCGCTCCTCCTGCCCGGCCAGTCGGTCCGGGTCGTGCACCGGGTCGCTCGCGCAGCCCGCGACCGCGCCGAGCAGCAGCAGCCCCGCGGCTCCGCCCGCCCCGGCACGCAGGGCGGTACGGCGGTCGACCACGGGTCGGGACGCGGGAGGACGGTTCGGCACGCGACCATCGTGCCAGACCGGCGCGGCCGGCCAGGCATCGGAACGCGGGCGGCGAAAGTTGTCCGCGCGGAACCGGTTCCACCGGGTCCGGTAGCGTGGCGCCCGGGCGGGGCACTACGGAGAACGGCAGGTCGGAGACGAATGAGCATTCGAGACGTACCGGTGCGCACCCTCGCGGGCGAGCAGACCACCCTGGCCGAGCTGGCCGGTGACCGCGCCGCCCTCGTGGTGAACGTCGCCAGCAGGTGTGGGCTGACCCCGCAGTACTCCGCCCTGGTGGAGCTGCAGAAGTCCTACGGCCCGCGCGGCTTCACCGTGATCGGCGTTCCGTGCAACCAGTTCATGGGGCAGGAGCCGGGCAGCGCCGAGGAGATCCAGGAGTTCTGCTCCACCACCTACGGTGTCGACTTCCCGCTGCTGGAGAAGACCGACGTGAACGGCGACGAGCGGCACGAGCTGTACCGGGCGCTCACCGAGACCGCCGACGCCGAAGGCGCCGCGGGCGACATCCAGTGGAACTTCGAGAAGTTCCTCGTCGACCGGGAGGGCAAGGTCGTCGGCCGGTTCCGGCCGCGCACCACCCCGGACGCCCCCGAGGTCACCGCCGCCATCGAAGCGGCGCTGTAGCCCCACCGATCCGAGCAGAGCCGCCGCCCCGCCCGGAGCGGCGGCTCCGCGGCGTTCCGGATGCCCGGAGTTCGCTCCGGCTCGCCGCCCGCGGTACCCCGCCGACCAGCGGATTGCGCTCTACACTCTCGGGGCGCGTTACGCTAGACCCTCGGTACAGGAACTTCCGACCCGCTGACAACTGAACCAGGAGCCGCCCACATGCCGTTGCCGACCGAGGAGAGGGTGAGCCGGCTAGTCGCCGGCCTCGTCGAGCGCCGAGGTTTCGATCTGGAGGGGGTCACGGTCGCGGGCGGCCGCAGCGGGCAGGCGAAGGTCACCATCGTGGTCGATCGGGACGCCGCCACCGACCTGGACACCGTCGCGGAGCTGAGTACCGACCTCTCCGGCCTGCTGGACGAGGCGGGCGACTTCGGCGAGGCCGCCTATCTGCTCGAGGTCACCACCCCCGGCGTGGAGCGCCCGCTGGACGCGGAGCGGCACTGGCGCCGCGCGCGTGGCCGGAAGGCGCGGATCACGCTGCGGCCCGGCGCGCCGCACCCGGAGCCGGGGGTCGGCAGCCGCTTCGAGGCGCGGATCGGCGCGCTCAGCGGGGACTCGGTCGCGCTGGTGCTCGGCGGCAGGCGCAACCCGCACCGGGTCACCGTTCCGCTGGCCGAGATCGCCGAGGCCGTCGTGCAGGTGGAGTTCAACGCCCCCGGCGCGGCCGAGCTGGAGCTGGCGGGCGGCGTCGCCGCGGGCCGCCCCGACCCGCGCACCGAGAGCGCGACCCCGCTACCCGACGACGACCCGTCGTCCGCCAGCAGTGCCACCGAGCCGCAGACCGAAGGGATCGTGGAATGAACATCGAGATCGAAGCCCTGCGCGCCATCGTCACCGACAAGGGCATCTCCATCGAGACGGTGATCGCCGCGATCGAGTCGGCGCTGCTCACCGCCTACCGGCACACCGAGGGGCACCAGCCGGACGCCTACATCGACATCAACCAGAAGACCGGCGTGGTCCGGGTGATGGCGCGCGAGGTGGACGCCGACGGCAATGTCCTCTCCGAGTGGGACGACACCCCGGAGGGGTTCGGCCGGATCGCCGCCACCACCGCCCGCCAGGTGGTGCTGCAGCGGCTGCGGGACGCGGAGAACGAGAAGTCCTTCGGCGAGTTCGCCACGCACGAGGGCGACATCGTCGGCGGCGTGGTGCAGCGCGACGCCAGGGCCAACGCCAGGGGCACCATCGTCGTCCGGATCGGCAGCGAGGTGAACGGCACCGAGGGGTTGATCCCGCCCGCCGAGCAGGTGCCAGGCGAGCACTACGAGCACGGCGACCGCATCAAGTGCTACGTGGTCGGGGTCTCCCGCGGCCAGCGCGGCCCGCAAATCACGCTCTCCCGCACGCACCCCAATCTGGTGCGGCGCCTCTTCGCGCTGGAGGTGCCGGAGATCGCGGACGGCTCGGTGGAGATCGTCGCGGTGGCCCGCGAGGCCGGACACCGCTCCAAGATCGCGGTCCGCAGCACCGTCTCCGGGGTGAACGCCAAGGGCGCCTGCATCGGGCCGATGGGGCAGCGGGTGCGCAACGTCATGAGCGAGCTGGCGGGCGAGAAGATCGACATCATCGACTACGCCGACGACCCGGCGGCCTTCGTCGGCAATGCACTCTCGCCCTCCAAGGTGGTCTCGGTCACGGTGGTCGACCCGGACGCCCGCGCGGCCCGCGTGGTGGTGCCGGACTTCCAGTTGTCCCTGGCCATCGGCAAGGAAGGGCAGAACGCCAGGCTCGCCGCCCGGCTCACCGGGTGGCGGATCGACATCCGCAGCGATGCCGCTCCCGAGGTCGGCGACGGGGTGCGCAGCGAGGCCAACCGGAGTTGACCGAATCGATCGGGGGGGAGCGGTTCGATCTTCCGGCCCCGGCAGCGGTATCATGGAAGAAGGTTCAGCTCGCGGGGCCGGTCCGGACGTGTATCGGATGCCGGAAGCGAGAGCTGGCCGCCGATCTGTTGCGGATCGTGGTGCTACCGGAGGAAGCCGGCGACGGTTCCCGCCCGGTCGTCCCGGATCCGCGGCGCAGACTTCCCGGAAGGGGTGCCTGGCTGCACCCCGTTTCGTCTTGTCTGAGCACGGCGCACAAGCGGCGAGCGTTCGGCAGAGCACTACGAGTGTCCGGACATCTGGATATCTCAGCCCTGGAGCATCACCTCGAGAACAGGCACGAGCACTCATGAGCACACCGTGAAGTACCAACGATGATCGTCCATCGGAGATAATCCGAGGTCGTGCGGGCCGCCGTCCCAGGAACGGTGGGGCTGCTCGACCTCTCAGTAGAGGAGAGCAGTGGCAGGCAAGGCCCGCGTGCACGAGTTGGCCAAGGAACTCGGTGTCACCAGCAAGCAACTACTCGCAACGCTCAAGGAGCAGGGCGAGTTCGTGAAGTCGGCGTCGTCGACGGTGGAAGCCCCCGTCGCCCGCAGGCTGCGTGAGTCGTTCTCGAGCAAGTCGTCGAACGGCACCAGGTCCGGGCCGCGCCCCGGCGGCGATTCCGGAGTCCGCTCCGGTGGCGATTCCGCGGCAAGGCCCGGCGCGCGTCCGACTCCCGGCGGCGGCCCCCGCCCCGGCCCCCGTACCCCGTCCGATCGCGGCTCCGAGCGCCCCGGCGCCCCGGCGCCCGCCCAGGGCAACGGCACCGCCGACACCGCACCCCGCGGCGACGGCGTCCAGGCGCCGCGCCCGGCCGACGCCCCGCGTCCCGGCCCGGCCGTGAAGCCCGGCCCGGCCCGTCCGGCAGCCCCGGCGCCTAACCCGGCCGCCGCCTCCGCGCCGTCCGCGCCCACCGGTCCGCGTCCCGCGCCCGGCGGTCCGCGCCCCGGCCAGCAGCAGCGCCCCGGCCCGCCGCAGCAACAGCAGCAGCGTCCCGGCCAGCCGCAGCAGCGGCCCGCGGGCCCGCAGGCCGGTGGCCCGCGCCCCGGCGGCCCCAAGCCGGGGCCGAAGCCGCCGCGCGTCGGCAACAACCCCTTCTCCTCGGCGCCCGATCGGGAGCGGCCCGCGCCGCGTCCGGCGCCGGGTCCCGGCGGCCCCCGTCCGGGGCCGCGGCCGGGTCCGGCTCCGGGTGGCGCGCCGCGTCCGGCCGCCGCGGCCGGGCCGGGCGGCCCCCGTCCGGGTGGCCCGCGGCCGAGCCCCGGCTCGATGCCGCCGCGCCCGAACCCGGGTGCGATGCCGCAGCGTGCGGCGCGTCCCGGCGGTGCGGGCGGTGCCGGTCGTCCCGGCGGCGGTCGTCCCGGCGGCGCGCCGGGCGGCGGCGGTCGTCCCGGTGGCGGTGGCGGTGGTTACCGCGGTGGCGGCGGTGGCGGTGCTCCCGCCGGTACCGGTGCTCCCGCCGGTGGTGGCGGCGGTTTCCGCGGCCGTCCCGGTGGCGGCGGTGGCCGTCCCGGCGGCCCCGGTGGCCGCGGCGGTGCCGCGGGTGCCTTCGGCCGTCCCGGCGGCGCGCCCCGGCGCGGTCGCAAGTCGAAGCGGCAGAAGCGCCAGGAATACGATTCGATGCAGGCGCCCGCCGTCGGCGGCGTGCGGCTGCCGCGCGGCAACGGCGAGACCATCCGGCTCGCCCGCGGCGCCTCGCTCTCGGACTTCGCGGAGAAGATCGACGCGAACCCGGCCGCCCTGGTGCAGGCGCTGTTCAACCTCGGCGAGATGGTCACCGCGACCCAGTCGGTGAACGACGAGACGCTGGAGCTGCTCGGCGGCGAGATGAACTACGTCGTCCAGGTGGTCAGCCCGGAGGACGAGGACCGCGAGCTGCTGGAGAGCTTCGACCTCACCTACGGCGAGGACGAGGGCGACGAGGGCGACCTCGAGCAGCGGCCGCCGGTGGTCACCGTCATGGGCCACGTCGACCACGGCAAGACCCGCCTGCTCGACACGGTCCGCAAGGCCAACGTCCGCGAGGGCGAAGCCGGCGGCATCACCCAGCACATCGGCGCCTACCAGGTGCTCACGCACCTGAACGACACCGACCGGCTGATCACCTTCATCGACACCCCTGGCCACGAGGCGTTCACCGCCATGCGTGCCCGCGGCGCGAAGGCCACCGACATCGCGATCCTCGTGGTCGCGGCCGACGACGGCGTCATGCCGCAGACGGTGGAGGCGATCAACCACGCCCAGGCGGCCGACGTGCCGATCGTGGTGGCGGTGAACAAGATCGACAAGGAGGGCGCGAACCCGGAGAAGATCCGGCAGCAGCTCACCGAGTACAACCTGGTGGCCGAGGAGTACGGCGGCGACACCATGTTCGTCGACATCTCCGCCAAGCAGGGCACCAATATCGACGCCCTGCTGGAGGCCGTGCTGCTCACCGCGGACGCGGCGCTCGACCTGCGGGCCAACCCGGAGCAGGACGCGCAGGGTGTCGCCATCGAGGCGCACCTCGACCGCGGCCGCGGCCCGGTGGCCACCGTGCTGATCCAGCGCGGCACGCTGAGGGTCGGCGACTCGATCGTGGCGGGCGACGCCTACGGCCGCGTCCGCCGCATGGTGGACGAGCACGGCGACGATGTCGACGCGGCACTGCCCTCGCGGCCGGTGCAGGTCATCGGCTTCACCTCGGTGCCGGGCGCGGGTGACAACCTGCTCGTGGTGGACGAGGACCGGATCGCCAGGCAGATCGCCGACCGGCGCAATGCCCGCAAGCGCAACGCGCTGCAGGCCCGCAGCCGCAAGCGGATCAGCCTGGAGGATCTGGATGCCGCGCTGAAGGAGACCAGCGAGCTGAACCTGATCCTCAAGGGCGACAACTCCGGCACCGTGGAGGCGCTGGAGGAGGCGCTGCTGCAGATCGACCTCGGCGACGAGGTCCGGCTGCGGATCATCGACCGCGGCGTCGGTGGCGTCACCGAGACGAACGTCAACCTGGCGTCCGCCTCGAACGCGATCATCATCGGCTTCAACGTCCGCGCGGAGGGCAAGGCCACCGAGCTGGCCAACCGCGAGGGCGTCGACATCCGCTACTACTCGGTGATCTACCAGGCGATCGACGAGATCGAGAAGGCGCTCAAGGGCCTGCTCAAGCCGATCTACGAGGAGGTCGAGCTGGGTCGCGCCGAGATCAGGCAGATCTTCCGCTCCTCGAAGTTCGGCAATATCGCCGGCTGCATGGTGCTCTCCGGCTCGGTCAAGCGGAACGCCAAGGCTCGCCTGCTGCGGGACAACGTGGTGGTCGTGGAGACCATGACCATCGCCTCGCTGCGCCGGGAGAAGGACGACGCGACCGAGGTCCGCGAGGGCTTCGAATGCGGTATGACCGTCACCTACTCCGACATCAAGGAAGGCGACATCATCGAGGCGTACGAGCTGCGCGAGAAGCCGCGCGACTGACGGCTCGCACCGTCGGGGCGCCCCGGCCTTCGGG